>JAUSBK010000012.1 GCA_030652115.1 Coriobacteriia bacterium
GATGTCGAGCCACTCGGAGTCCTCGGCGAACTCGATGGTTGCGCGCACTGCGAGCGGGTCGAGCGCGGGGTCGGTTGCATCCGCGCCGAGGAGTTCCACAGCCGCGATGAGCGTGATCGACTGGCCGCCTTGCGTGCTGAGTGCGAGCGTGCCCGCGGGTTCGATTCGCGTGACGATACGGCTCTCGCCCGCGGCCGCCACGCCCACAGACGCGGTAGTCATGCCGAGTGCGGACTGCCCCTCGACGGTGATGGTTGAGCCTGCGGCAATCGCGCCCGTCTGCCACACGACGGTCTGGAGGGTGCCATACGCAGTCTGCGGCTGTACGCTCACGCCGGACGGGATATGCAGCACGATGGCGGCGTCGTTCGCGGGTTGGTACGAGCCGCTCGGCAGGACCTTGAACACCTGGACGGTGAAGGATGCCGAGTGCTCGGCGCTTACCTGGAGCGAGCGGGTCGAGAGCTGCAAGATGTAGCCGACCGGCTGGTCGGGATGGGGCTCCTCGGCGCCGGTCTTGGCGCGGGAGCTCGCCATGGCGCCAGCGAGAGCGATTGCCGCGGCCGCGACAGCGCCGATGCCGGCTCCGACCGTTCGCCACGGGGAGGTCTCGCCGGTCTCCGCGCCGGGTAGCCCCGATGTCGCCCCGGCGGCTCCGAGGTCCCGGAACTGCAGCGAGCCGAGCAGGCCGTCAACGTCGCCTGCGACCTCATCGAAGCCTGCGCCCGCCTCCATCCCCTCGGCCCAGCCATCGCCTACGATGCGGACGCCGCCTTCGGCCAGGGGAACCCACGCGACCCATGCGCGGTCGTAGCGAGGCTCTGTCGGATCGCCGAGCGACGCCCCGCTGTACGTCCCGACGTTCAGGTACGCCTCGTATCCGCCGATGGTCGTGCGCCGAGCCCCGTCCCACACGTAAGCGAGATCGGCGCTGGCGCCCTCAGTCGAGCGGGACTGGAAGTCCTCCCAGGAGCTGTATTCGTCCTCCGGAAACATGGTGTTCCCGGTACTCAGAGTCACGCTCACGCGCGCCTCGCCTTGCCACAGTGCTTGCATCATGGGCCCGTACTCGGTGTCCACCGTTTCCATCCGCGAGTAGAAACCGGCGACGTGGAAGAGATCGGGATCGTCGAAGATGACGCTCCAGTCGTCAGGGAGGCTCTTGCTCGTGACGAGGTTATCGGCAGCGAAGGCCAGCGCGGGAAGCAGAAGCAGCGCTACGATCGACGCGAGCGCCATCCACGCTGCGGCATGACGGACGCGATCCCGGCGGCGGATGAGTGCGCGCATCTAAGACCGCCTCCTCAATGCCACCGAGGCCGTCTTGATCGCCATGACGAGTGCCGAGGCCATGGCGACGACCATCGAGAGCGTCGAGAGAAACGGCATCCCGCTGCGCAGACCGCCGATGATCGTGACGCCGAGCGAGATCACCTGCACGAGTGCGGTCACGAGTGAGACGACGCCGGTGATGCTGCGCAGTGCCCCGCCCTTGGTTCCGGTGATGAGCGAGAGCAGCGCGGTCGTGCCGCCCGCGAGTACGCGCGGGAGGGCGCCCGCGAGTGCGCTGCCACCGCCCGAGAGGCCCGCCACGAGCAGGTCGAGGCCCACCGTGACGGCCATCGCAAGACCGGGCTTCTTGAGCGAGCGCTGCGCCAGCACCCGCGCGCCGGGCACCGCTGCCCGGGAGAGCATCGCGCGGAGGTCGGGTGTTTCGCCGACAACGATCGTCTGCCAGGGGAGGGAAGCGGCCATGCCCGCGACGCCAGCCACCTGCGCGACGGTGCCGTACGTCTGCCGGGCGGTCTGCGCGGCGTGACCGGCCTGTTGTGCGAATGTGGGAGCCTGCGCCGCAGCGGGCATCGGCTCTCGTGCAGCACCACACTTCGTGCAGAACCTGTCGTCACTGGTGAGCGGTGTTCCACAGCTCGTGCAGTAGGCCACAGGTCCCTGAGTCACGTCGTCTCCTTCGCACGCGGCGTTCTTGAGACGACTATATCCGCCCCGACCTTCCTGCCGCCATAGGCCGTACTGCCGCCGCTACTGCCACTCGGCTAGAATGGCCGACTGTCCGCCGAGGAGTTCGAATGGAGGCCGAGCTGGCGTGGTGAGCAGGCCGGCCCGTCCGGCCCCGCCTACATGACCTTCTTCGCCGATCCGAGGTTCCCGATCTGCCTGGCGACATCGTCCATGAAGCTCGGCAGACCGTTGCTGTAGCCGAGCCTCGCAAGGTGTCCATTCGCGTCCGGGACGCTGATCTTGCCCTCCTGCGCCGCGATGACGACGTACATGCTTTCCTTGAATTCGGGAGACAGGTCGTCGACCCCGTAGTTCTGTTTGGTGTAGCCCTTCCGCACTCCGTCAAGCGAGTTCACGGCCTTACTTGCTTGAGTGTAGGCGTCGAGCATGTTGCCCTGCTTGTAGGAGTTCATCACCTTGGTGCGGTACGTCTTGCCGTAGCCCTCGGGGTCGATGAGCGTCGAGTGACCGTCCTTCACCATGTGGTCGTTGGGTGTGAACCGGGTCTCCTCCCACGTGCCCGTCTTGGGATCGTAGACGGTCCCCTGGTCGGCCATGTCGATCGAGGCCTCTTCGAACGTGTAGTCCGTCTGCAACTGCTGGCGCTCCGTTGTCCAGCGCTCGGCGCCCTTCGCATCCGACGGCCCGCCGGTCTTCTCCGAGAAGATCCGCTGCGACTCGGCAGACCACTTCTCCCGGGGGATCTCGATGAACCGGTTGCGCCCGCTCGGGTCCTTCTTGAAATAGCCGAGGCGGTAGTCGCGGTCGACGCCGTCCACATGGCCCACGGTGTGCACGGCGATCTCGCGGCCCTCCGCTTCGGGCAGGTTCTTCCTGGCCCAGTCCTTCAGCTCCGCATCGTGCGACTTGTAGACCTTCTGCCGGGTCTCGTTGAACTTCCGCCACGCTTCCGGGTCGGAGGCCCGCAGCTTCCGCATGGCGTCAGGGTCGCGCATGATCCGCTCCACGGTGGGTACATCAAGCGGCTTGCCGTCGCGCGTCTTCGAGGCGATATCCTCCGAGATGCCCTTTGCGCGCACCTCGGGGTCCGGATGGCTCGTGCGCGGATCGACATCAGGCGCCTTCTCGACGACCGGCTCGGCGGGCTTCTGTTCGGGCTTCTGCTCGGGCTTCTGTTCCAGATCGGCCTCGGCGGGCTTCTTCGTCGGCTCGGTGGCGTCAGCGTCTCGCGGTGAGGCGTCGGCGTCCCTGGTGCGCGTTTCGGCATCGGGCGTGCGGTCCCGGGGTGCCGTGTCCGCATCCGGAGCGTCGCCGGTGGTCCGGGCGCGCGGAGCGTCGGGCACCGGAGCATCGGGAGTGGCTGCCGGGGTCCGTGGGGGAGGCGCGTCTCCCGCTGCGGGAACCCTCGTGCGCGGTGCGTCGGGCGTGGCCGCAGGCGTTCTCGGCCGGGGGGCGTCAGGTGTCGCCGCTCCCTTGGCGCGCGGCGCATCGGGCGTTGCGGCCTTCGGCGTGCCCGCGTCAGCGCCCGCACCCTTCCCACGCACCGAGGCGAGCGTGATGCCGCGCTTGCTGGCGGCCCACTTGAGGAATGCGATGAGGCCCTCGTCACGCAGCTGTCGGCCGACGTTCTTCATGGCGTTGGTGACCGAGAGGTTCGGGTCGTTGTAGAGCTCCTTGGCGAAGAAGTAGGCGATGAACAGCGCGTAGCCGATCGCCTTGTTCTTGCCGGAGAGCTTGGCGAGGAAGTCGGGGTCGGTGACGGCGCCTTCCAGCACACCGGTGATCGTCGAGGTCTGCGCCATGAGCCAGTCATCCAGGCCGCCGCCTGCGAGCCAGACCTCCATCGCGGAGACGAGCAGCGGCTTGAGCATGCCGATGGCCATCGAGCCGACAACGCCGAGGTAGGTGCCGCTCGCCACGCCAAACGCGATGTCGCCGCACCACGAGACCCAGTCGAGCGTGTCCTCGATCTGCTGGATCCACCAGGCGTCGTCAAGGTGCTCGTGCTTCTCCTTCATGAGCTGGTCGTGCGCGAAGGTCCAGATCTGCTTGCGCATGTAGAAGAGGCCCTCGGCACCCATCGTGAGCGAGCGCTCGGCCACGAGCGCGTAGAGGCGCTCCTGGTGCTCGAAGGGGACGTAGTAGCGGATGATGTCGAGGCAGTTGTCGCGCTCGAGCTCCCATACATCCGAGTATGGTTCCATGTTCACGCCGAGCAGACGCAGCGGAACGAGCGCCGAGAAGCGGTCGGCATCGTAGCCGGGGACGCTCGCGAGGAGTGCCGCCGGCACGGGTTCCCCTGCAGTGGGGAGCTTCCGCTCGAGCGAGGCGTTGAAAGTCGCGCTCGGGATGTTGAGCGCACGGACGCCCGCGGGCTCAACGGTGAGCCCGCCAGCCTTGAGCCCCGCATGTCCGCTTGTGCCCTCCTGGCCACCGATCTCGAGCGTTGCCTGCTCGGCGAGGCCGATGTCGGGAGCGATTTCGCCAGAGCCGGGGTCGCGCACGAACACGCGCAAGTCGATCGCGGTGGTCCGCGCGCTGCCGTCGGCGGCGAGTGCGAAGGCACCGGTCGACGGGTCGACGTTCGTGCGATCGATGAAGAGCCCCTCCTGCGTCACGATCACGTCCACCTGCCGACGAAGCTCGTCGAAGCCGTCGGCGGTGGCGACCACCACGAGCGTGGATGCGGTCTGCGGGCGCGTGGGATCGAGGTTCTCTCCA